>NZ_AP019380.1 GCF_006741185.1 Buchnera aphidicola (Nipponaphis monzeni)
TTTTAAAAATTTATAGTATGAAAATAGATTGTAAATAATAATTTTTTTGAAAATTAATTTTTTAAATTTTTATTGTTATGTATATTATTCTTTTTTTTTTTTTAAAGACTTTAGTTATTTTGCATCTATTTCTTAAGATGCATTTATGATTTTTTGACACATGCATTTATAATAAAAATAAAGCATTATAACTTTAAAAATTTTTTTAATAAATGTACTAATTAAAAATAAAAGTATGCGTATAAAATTTAAAAAATTTTTTGTAAAAATTTTTTAAATTATTTTTTTATTAAAAAAATATTTTTTAATAATCAATTATTTGTTTTATTTAATTAGTTTTTTTAAAAGGAGTATCTGCGTCTGGATAGGGGGTTATAGCTAATTTACGTAAATAATAATATTCTATATTAACTTGCTTTTTTAAGCCTTGGGGTCCCATTGTAGTTAATTCTACTAAAGAATATCTTTTTACTAAAACTCTAAGTATTTTTTGTTTTGCTTCAGTTTCTTCTAGTCTACAAATTTTTTGAGCTTTTATTTTTTGTTTATAAAAAGAATGTTTAGATTTTCTATATTTAAAAATATTACATATTTGATTATCTTTAATTCTTCTGCATGCTTCTACTAATGTAATACATTCTAACCCACGATCTATTAAACCTTTATTAATCCATCCTAAACGTTGCAATTGAGCATTGTGTAATCTTTTTACTGAAATGCCAAATAAATTAAAAAATAAAGGAGTTAACCGAATAATTTTAGGTAAATAAGTACCAACAATTTTATCCCAAATTTTTTTACAGGTAACAAATCCCATAGGTTCCATAAAATCTGTTATTAATCTTGAAGCTCTAGTAATTGATTTATTGCCAGCTTTAGAAATAGTAGATAATCCACATTCATCAGATAATTGTTCTACAGTAGCTTGTACTAGCTCAGACACAATATTAAAATGATATAACATAGCAGAAACCATAGCCCTCATAGCACAAGCACGATGTTCATTTAATCGACGTTTACGTAAAATTTTTTTGCCTGTTGTAGAACTCTTAGGTTGAAGAGTATAATTTAATTCAGAACGTGCTACGTCCACCATTGATGCTCTAGACATAGCGTACTTAATAAACGCCGGTCGAGGTTTTTGTTCTTTAGGTGGCGTAAATATTGGAAACATATTATATACATATTTTTTTTTATATAACATAATATATTATATACTTATAATTTATATTGGGATAATTTTAAATAATGTTTTACATATATAGATTATATCTAATCTATATTATTTGTATTAAGTACTATTTATGCATAAATAGTACAAGTAAATACTCTATTTTAATTATTTAATATTTTAAATATTTCAATTGTATAATATTTTTTTAAAAAATTATGCAATTATTTTATTTATATTTTTTAACATTTTTAAATAAATTAAATCAATTCAAATAATTTTTTATTCAGTTAAATAAAAACTTAATATAACTAATCAAAAAAATCAATATTTTAAAATGATATATATTAAATTTTTTTACTATTTAAAACAAATATATTTTTTACAAAACGTTATTTTTAAAATTAAGTTAATAACATCTTAATTAATTATTATTATTTTATAAAATTATATATTTAATATACTGATATTATTTTTAAATTAATTTTAATAATTATAATTATATTTTTGATATATAAAAAATTTTTTAAATTAATTTATAATTAATAATTTAATATAACGTAATTATAAAAAAATATTTTTAAATTTCAAGTATTTTAAAACGTTTATTTTTTATATGATTAAATTACCCATATTTTTAATATGTTTTTAATTTTATAAAATTTAATAATATTTTAATAACATTATTAAAACATTTTTAAATAAATCAAGGATAAATGGAAAATGAAAAAAATGATAGCAAGAATTATTTATGCTTCTCGTTGGCTCATGTTTCCTGTTTATGTTGGATTATCATGTAGTTTTATTTTACTTACTTTAAAATTTTTTCAACAAGTAATTTCTGTTATTCCAGATATTTTAACTTTATCTGAATCAGGACTTATTCTAATTGTTTTATCATTAATTGATATAGCTTTGGTAGGTGGCTTATTAGTAATGGTTATGTTTTCTGGATATGAAAATTTTATAGTAAAAATGGATATGATAGAAAACCAACAAAGATTAAGTTGGATGGGAACTATGGACGTAAATTCAATAAAAAATAAGGTAGCTTCATCGATAGTAGCCATATCTTCTGTACACTTATTACGTATTTTTATGAATGCTGAAAAAATTTTAAATGACAAAATTATGTGGTGTGTGATCGTACATTTAACTTTTGTTATATCTGCTTTTGGTATGGCTGTTATTGATAAAATGAATAAAAAAAAGTATATTTAATTATTTTTTAAAAAAATATTTAATATTCTTTATTAAAAAAATATTTTATATATAAATTAAAAAATAATATTTTTTTGCATTTTATTAGTATTAAAATATTTATTAAAAAATAATGATATATTTAAATAATGTTTCTTCCACAAATAACACATTCATACTCATATAAACATATAAAATTTAGTTAATTTTAAATAATTAAATTAACTAAATTTTATTTTTTATTAATGAATTTAAAATTTTATAAATTAAATTTATACTGGTGTATTTAAATATTAATTAATAATTATTATTTCATATGTACTAAAATGTTTTAAATTAATTTAAAAAATATAAAACATTATTATTATTATTTTTAAATGGTGTTTTTATATGTAAGATATCATAAATATATTTTATTATATTACTTACTGTTTTGTAAGCTACTTTTTCATATGTAATATATTAATTTATAACTATCTACTATATTACTTTAGGAAAAAAATAAGATATTTTTTTTTCATAAAATTTTATTTTAGTTTTATATTGTAAAGTATGATCAATACTATCTAGTCCATTTAACATACAATGTTTGTAAAATGAATTAATATTAAAAAAAATTTTTTGTTCTAATATCTTAATATAATTTTTTAATAAATTAACTGTCATTTTAATACCAGGATTTTGTGCTACAATATTAAATACCAAATTAATATTTTTTTCATCTAAATTAATTAATAATAATTGATTATTAAAACTATTATTATAAAAAATGTCAGCAAAACTTGATGCAATAATAACTTTAAAACCATAATTTTTCAATGCCCATACAGCATGTTCTCTAGAAGAGCCGCATCCAAAATTTTTTCCAGTTAATAAAATACTGCTATTTTGATAAATAGTTTTATTTAAAGAAAAATTTTTGTTTAATTTTAAATTATTAGTTGAAAGATATTTCCAATTATAAAATAGTTGTTCACCAAATCCATTTTTTGTTACTTTTTTTAAAAATTGTTTAGGAATAATTGCATCTGTATCTATATTAGACCTATTTATAGGAACTACTTTACCTATGTGTTTAATAAATTTTTTCATATAATTATTTTCCCTAATTAATGTTTCTAACATCTACAAAACGTCCAAATATAGCAGCTGCAGCTGCTGTTGCAGGGCTTACTAAATGAGTTAAACCACCTCTACCTTGCCTATTTTCAAAATTTCTATTACTTGTAGATGCACATCGTTCTCCACGATTTAATTTATCATTATTCATACCTAAACACATTGAGCATCCTGGTAACCTCCATTCAAAACCAGACTTAATAAAAATTAAATCTAATCCTTCTATTTCAGCTTGTTTTTTTACTAATTTTGATCCAGGTACAACAATAGCTTGAATATTTGAAGAGACTTTTTTACTATTAACAATAGTTGCTGCTAATCTTAAATCTTCTATTCTAGAATTAGTACAAGAACCTATAAATACTTTATCAATTGTAAGATCAGTTAAATACGTACCAGCAGTTAATTTCATATAAGATAATGATTTTTCAGCATTTTTTTGTTCATATCTTTTTTTAAATGATTCAGGAAAAGGTATTTTATCAGTTACATTTACTACTTGACTAGGATTAGTACCCCAAGAAATTTGAGGAGAAAGAGAGGAAACATTAAACGTAAAAGTTTTATCAAAATAAGCGTTGTTATCGGATTTTAAAGATTTCCAATATTTTTTTGCTAATTTCCAATCATTTTTTTTAGGTGAAAAATGACGATTTTTTAAATAATCAAAAGTTATATTATCTGGTGCTATAATTCCTGATTTTGCTCCCATTTCAATAGCCATATTACATATAGTCATTCTTCCTTCCATACTTAAATTAATAATAGTACTTCCGCAAAATTCTATAACATATCCAGTACCAGCTGAAGTACCAATTTTTTTTATAATTGATAAAATAACATCTTTAGCTGTAACGTATTTAGGAATATATCCATTAATTTCTATTTTCATAGTTTTAAAACGATTTTGTTTTAAAGTTTGAGTCGCTAAAACATGTTCTACTTCAGAAGTACCAATTCCGAAAGCTAATGCTCCAAAAGCACCGTGAGTCGAAGTATGAGAGTCACCACACACTATTATTGTTCCTGGTAATGTTAACCCTTGTTCAGGACTAATAACATGCACTATACCTTGATTTGGATGTTTTAAATCGTAAAGTTGAATATTGAATTCTTGACAATTTTTAACAAGCTCTTGCATTTGTATTTGAGCTTCTATTCCAGAAGCTTCGATACTATTATTTTGAGTTGAGACATTATGGTCCATTGTTGCAATAGTTTTATCAGGACGTCGTACACATCTTTTATAAGTTCTTAGAGAATTAAAAGCTTGTGGAGATGTTACTTCGTGTAATAAATGTAAATCAACATATATAATTGGAATTTGACTTTTATCATTGGAAACAATATGTGCGTCATAAATTTTATTATACAAATTTTTTGCCATTATTTATGCCTTATATTTTAATATTTGTGCAATAAAATCGCCCATTTGACTTGTAGAAATATAATCTTTTTTATTATCTAAATTTAAGATATCTAATGTTCTATATCCTAACTTTAAGGCTTCATGTACAGCATATTCTATAGCATTTGATATTTCTAAAGATTTTAAAGTGTATTCTGCTAGCATAGCTATTGATAAAATTTGAGCAATTGGGTTTGCAATATTCTTACCTTGAATATCTGGAGCAGATCCCCCTGCTGGTTCATATAAAGCGAAACCATTTTCATTTAAACTAGCTGAAGGTAACATACCAATTGAACCAGTAATAGCAGCACATTCATCTGAGATGATATCTCCAAATAGATTAGAAGATAATAGGATATCGAACTGACTAGGACATTTAACAATCTGCATTACTGCGTTATCTACATATAAATGAGATAATTGAACATTGGGAAATTCTTTTGATATCTTAGTAACTGTGTTTCTCCATAATAAAGAAGATTTTAGTACGTTAGATTTATCAATTGAAGTTATTTTATAATTATTTTTTTGAGCGATTTTAAACGCAAACTTCGCTATTTTTTCGATTGTAGATTGATAATATAATTCTGTATCAAAAGCTCTTTTTTCTAAATTATTGATAATTTCAATTCCACTAGGACCAAAATAAATACCTTCAATTAGTTCTCTAATGCAAAGGATATTTATACCTTTTTCTATAATATTACGTTTTAAAGGAGATGCGTTTATTAAACATGGATATAATTTAGATGGTCGAATATTAGCAAATAAATTAAATTTTTTTCTTAATTTCAGTAAAGCTGCTTTTTCCGGTCTTTGATTCTCTGGTAATTTATTCCATTTTTCTCCTCCAACAGAACCAAATAAAATAGCATCTGATTGTTTACATCCTAATAAAGTTTTTTTAGTAAGGGCTAAACCATATTTATCTATAGAGGCACCTCCAATAATATATTCTTGAGTATTAATATTACTATGAAATTTTTCATTTAATATTTTTATTATTTTATAACCTTCTCGAATAATTTCAGGACCTATGCCATCTCCTGGTAATATTGCAATATTGTATTTTTTTTTCATATATAAAAATAGTTTCCTTTATTTTTTATTTTTTATTCAAATAATATTTAATAAAAAATTTTTTATTGCAAAAATAATAATTAATATTCATTTAACAATATATTTTGAAAAAATATTTAATTAAATGAACAAAATTTACATAAAAATTTCAAATAGATATTTTTTTTAATATTTTATTTATTAGATGATGATATGAAATACTACTGTTTACTTGAAATATAAATTTTTTAGTTACTAATTTATATTAATATGGAAGATTACTATTTAATTACATTAATAGCATATAAATTCTAAAAAATATTTTTTTATAAAATAATTATTAAAAATTACTTTATTTAATAATATTTTATATAACAATTATTATTGAATATATATATATTTATTATTTATAAAAATATAATTATCTAGTTTTTTTAGTAAATATTACTTATTGTATTAAAAATATTTAGTTAATTAAAATAAATCAACAACAATAATTTAACTAAAAATACATTTATTTAGCATTAAAATAATTGAAAATATTATTTTTATACTTGTTAATTTAATCATTCTATCTAAAGTTTATTTAAATAACATTTTTTTAAATATTATTTAATAAATATATTAATAATTAAAGGAATAAAAATGTTATTTAGTATCAAATAATATTAATAATTTTTATAACTAAAATAAAGAATTTATTATGTATATAATAAAATGTTTTTTGTATATTCTAGTTATTTCTTATAAAAATAATTTGTTAACACTATTATATTATAAAGATTATTTATTTATTATAAAATAATACACTAATAATTTTTTGTTGTAAATTTATATATTTATTTAAATAAGTACTTTAATATACAAAATATTATTTTATAATTTTAAATATAAATGAGTACATAATATACAATATTAATTCCATGAAAATATTTTATTCGTATATTCATATATGTATAATATACATTAATTTATTTATAAAGTTAAAGTTTTTGATAAATTTAATTAATAAAAACATTTATTAAAATTGAAATCAATTTATTCTATGATACATCTTAGAATAAGTTATAAAATTTGTGAAATATTTTTTTATTTAATTGTTTGTTTTTTTATAAAACAGTTTTTATATAAAAAAGTAAATTTTACGTTAAAAAGTTAACATTTTTTATATTTAATTTATTATTTAATATCAAATTAATTGTTAAATATATAACAATCTATTTTTTATATATTTTTTTATTTTTATTAACTTGACGATACTGAAATATACTATTAAGTATTTTTGTTATTGCTAATATATACGATTTAACAAAATTAGTTGACGCACTTGTACCGTAAAATAATTTATCTAAATATTTTATTGTCAAATATGTTTGATTTAAGATTTTTGTTTTTTGTTGATTAGTAACAATTTTTACTTTTTTTAAAAAAATAGGATAATTAGTAATTTTCATACATGCTTTGTTTATAGCATAAAAAAGTCCTTTAGTAGTAGAAATAGTTTGACTACAAGTTTTTTCTCCACAATTCATTTTAATTGTAATTATAATTGATTCGTCAAATTTTAATTGAGCATTAAAAAATATTAACTTATAAAATTTTAATAACTTATTGTAATCTTTAACAAAAGCAAGTATTTCTAAATCGTAATCGAATAATTGCCCTTTTTGATCAGCTAGTTTTAAAAAATTAATGTACAATAAATTTAAATCATAATCTTTATTTGAGTATCCCATTTTTCCCATATAATGTTTAACAACTGCTCTGCCCGAACGAGAAGTTAAATTTAATTTAACTGTTTTTAGTCCTATTAAATCAGGTGTAAATATTTCATAGTTTTCTCTATTTTTTAAAACACCATCTTGATGTATACCTGAAGAATGAGCAAAAGCATTTTTCCCAACAATTGCTTTATTAAATGGAATAGGTACATTACAGATTTGGCTAACAATTCGACTAGTATTATAAATCTCTTTATAATTAATATTATTTTTTACATTTAAAAGTTTTGATTTAATTTTCATAATCATAGCAAGTTCTTCTAAAGCAGCGTTACCTGCCCTTTCTCCAATACCATTAATAGTTCCTTCTACTTGTCGAGCACCTGATTGTATTGCAGCAATAGAATTTGCAACAGCCATACCTAAATCATTATGACAATGAACTGAAATAATTGCCTGATGAATGTTAGTAACATTTTCATATAGGTTCTGTATAATTTTTGAAAATTGATTTGGAATAGTGAAACCTACAGTGTCTGGAATATTAATAGTTGAAGCACCAGCTTGAATAGTTTTTGAAACAATTTGGTATAAATTACTCATCGAAGTACGACCTGCATCTTCGCAGGAAAATTCAATGTCATCTGTAAAATTTCGAGCATATTTTACAAAGTAAACAGCCATTTCTAAAATGTCTTTAAAATTTTTTTTTAATTTTGATGTAACATGAAGATTAGAGGTTCCTAAAAATATATGAATTCTAAAATTTTTTGCTAATTGCATTGCTTGTACTGCAATATCAATATCTTTTTGAACACATCGAGCTAAACTACATATTCGAGCATGTTTAATATTATTAGATATAGTTTGTACTGATTTAAAATCTTCAGGAGAAGAAATAGGAAATCCTGCTTCAATAATATCAATTCCCATTTTTTCCAAAGCCAAAGCAATTTTTAATTTTTCTGATGTATTAAGACTAGATTGCAAAGATTGCTCTCCATCTCTTAATGTAGTATCAAAAATTATAACTTGCTGATTCATTATTTTCCTTATTTAAATTAAATTAATACTACAATAAGTAATTATTAAAAAATTATTTTAACATTATATCTTTTAAAATTTTTTAATAAAAATTAATATTTTGCAAAAAATAGCAGATAAAAAATTACTAATAAATATCAGTTATTACTATATATTTTTGTGTTTAATTTTAATAAATACATGTTATTTTTACAAATAAAAATTTTATTTTTTATAAATATGAATAATTTTCTTTAATTTATTTAATTTTACTGTGAGAAACTATTTTTATTGAAGTTGACCACACATAAAAAATGATGTGATTTATATTTAGAATTCTATCATGAATTAACTAATGATTAGTTAACTTATAAATATTTTTTATTTAAATAAGTACGTAATATAATTACGTAGATAGTGTTATTATAACTTTTTATTTTTTTTTAGCAACTAGTTATTGTCAAATGAATATTTAAAAAAAATTAACTAAATTTTTTATAAATAATTAGATATGTAAAATAAATGTACAAAAATTATAAATAAAATTACAATGAAATATATATCCTAATTGTTTATTAAAAAATAAAATATTCTATGTAAAAGAATAATATACATAACAATAAAAATTTAAAAAATTAATTTTCAAAAAAATTATTATTTACAATCTATTTTCATACTATAAATTTTTAAAAAAATAATTTTCTTTAAGAAAAATAAATATACACATATTTTTTATTTAAAAAAAAACACCCACCGTTTTTTGTAATTTATCTTATTTACTTAACATTACATATACGATAGGTGTGTTAAAAACAATTGATATATTAATTCTTAAAAACTTCTATTTATTTAGCAATTGTTGACTTATTTTTTTGCAACGTATTAATAAAAATCTTTTCTGTTTTATCTGTCTCTGGGGACTGCTGTTCAAAATCTATTTTTAACAATCCTGTAACTAAACAAGCATTTTTAACTTTAATATGACGACTTAAATTAAAATTTAAAGAAAAATTTCTACAACGAATACCTTGATGAATAAATTTGTTATTTTTTAATATTTGAGGATTAGAAAATTTTTTCCCATTTATTTTTAGTTGGTTATTTTGTACTAGAATTTCTAATTCATTTTCATCAAATCCAGGTACACTTACTACTAGTTGGTGATGAGTGTTAGTTAGTTGAACTATGTCATAAGGAGGAACATCAGATAAAGGTTTAGAACCTGTTAAAGTACTAAATACTTTATCAATTTGATTAAAGCGATTAGCAAATATGTCATCAGTAAAACTTGGTAAAAGAGTAAAAGATTCAATAGACATTTATTTAAGAACCTCCATAAATGATAAAAAATTGTTTTTTTATTGACAAAAAACAGAAATCATTTTTTGTTATACAGGTTAATTTTACAATCACTCCTCTTATTTAGAAGATAGAGTCTATTACAAGTGTTTTCAACTGTAGATACAAATAATATTTATATTACAAAAAAAATAAATTAAGTATTTTTTTAAAAAAATGTTCTTTTTTATTAATACGTTGCAAAAAAATAAGTCAACAATTGCTAAATAAATAGAAGTTTTTAAGAATTAATATATCAATTGTTTTTAACACACCTATCGTATATGTAATGTTAAGTAAATAAGATAAATTACAAAAAACGGTGGGTGTTTTTTTTTAAATAAAAAATATGTGTATATTTATTTTTCTTAAAGAAAATTATTT
>NZ_AP019381.1 GCF_006741185.1 Buchnera aphidicola (Nipponaphis monzeni)
ATGGCAAACATCCTTTTTTTAGATAACATTGATTCATTTAGTTACAATTTAATAGATCAATTAAGATACCAACAAAATCATGTAGTAATCTATAGAAACACTGTAAAAATACAAACTATTAGTAATACTTTAAAAATTTTAAAAAATCCTATAATAATACTTTCTCCAGGACCAGGTCATCCTCAAAATGCTGGATGTATGCCTGAAGTCATACATACATTTAAAGAACAATTTCCTATCATAGGTATCTGTTTGGGATATCAAGCTTTAATAGCAGCACACGGGGGAAAAATAACAACAATTAAAAATATTAAACATGGAAAAGTTTCTTCAATCCAACATGATAACAAATACATGTTCATAAACATGCCTAATCCACTCTCTGTGGCTAGATATCACTCTTTAGCATGTAACACAAACACCTTTCCTAAAACATTAACTATAAACGCTTATTATAACGATTTAGTAATGGCTTTTAGAAATAACAAAAAAAAAATATGTGGATTTCAATTTCATCCAGAATCTATACTAACAGTACAAGGCTCCCAATTAATGCAACAAACATTAATATGGGCATCCAAAAAAACATCAAAGGACACTATAAAAATATGTGCGAAATAATTTTAGCAATCATAGAATTAAAAAAAGTATTATTAAATCCTATTCATAGCACTGTTCTACAATCTTCAATGCAACAAGAAATTTACAAGTTAATATGGGCAACAAAAAACCTATGGGAAACATTTATCAAGTAGTACTTTCTAGAAAATTTTTAATACCTTGCCCTTCCCCATTAGCAGCATATGATCAACTAAAAAATAACAACCCTAGCCCTTACATGTTTTTTATGCAAGATACTAATTTTACTTTATTCGGAGCATCTCCAGAAAGCTCATTAAAATACAACCCAAAATCTAGAAAAATTGATATTTATCCCATCGCAGGCACCCGAACTAGAGGTTTTCAAAAAAACGGACAAATAGACTATGACCTAGATAACAAAATAGAATTAGAAATGAGAACTAATCAAAAAGAATTATCTGAACATTTAATGTTAGTAGATTTAGCACGTAATGATTTAGCACGTATTTGTGAACCAGGAACGAGGTATGTCGAAAAATTAACAAAAGTAGATCGATATTCACATGTTATGCACCTTGTATCAAAAGTAACAGGAATTTTAAAAAAAAATTTAGACATTCTTCACGCCTATCAAACCTGTATGAATATGGGAACATTAAGTGGGGCTCCAAAAATAGCAGCCATGCAACTGATAGCACAACATGAAAAAGAAAAAAGAGGAAGTTATGGAGGAGCGATAGGATATATCACCGGAGAAGGAATATTCGACATGTGTATTATTATTAGGTCTGCATACGTTGAACAAGGAATAGCAACAATACAATCAGGAGCTGGAATAGTACTAGAATCTAATCCTAAATCAGAAGTAAAAGAAAGCAAAAATAAAGCTCGAGCAGTAATCAACGCAATTATAACATCTCACTTACCAACAAAAAGTATATAAC